>NZ_JBGONH010000002.1:7646-13756 GCF_041439075.1 Vibrio sp. FF145 | reverse complement strand
ATCCGTTGGTGGAATGATGTCAGTCGGCGGAAGAATATCCGTTGGTGGAATGATGTCCGCTGGAGGCAATGTGTCAGGGGTGCCACCATAGGTTCGTGAATCGTCATTACATCCTGAAAGAGCCGTGGATATGATAGCCAGCGCAATTATGTTTTTTTTCATTGAGCGATGTTAATCGTAGTTTAAAATGGACCGCTATCTTATCGATTTACTCCACCTCGATGACTATTGTTTTTTGTCTTAACGATAAAAGCACCCACCAATAAGCAATTGAATTTTAAATAAAAAACAAATTTGAGATCCTTATTCCAACTGCGAAACATTCCAGTACCTAATACAAAAAAATGCCATACCTCGTTAGAGATACAGCATTTCAATTAGCCATTAACATTAAGACCGATAGGGTATATCTGCCCAAAAACACGTTCCAAAAAAACTAAGGCTTAAGCTTTAAAACTCGGTCAATGTCTTCTGCAGAATGGCGCTCGGGGACTTGCTCCCACTCTTCACCGAATGAACGGTTCACTACTCGACCTCGTTGGAAACCTTCGCGCGCTTCTAGTTGCTTCGCCCAGCGTACAACGTTGGTGTAAGACTCAACTTGTAGGAACTCAGCTGCATCGTAGATTTTTCCTAGCACAAGGTTGCCATACCAAGGCCAAATCGCGATATCAGCGATGCTTAGCTCTTCTCCTGCTACAAAATCGCTATTGGCGAGTTGTTTATCTAACACGTCTAACTGACGCTTAGCTTCCATCGCAAAACGGTTAATTGGGTACTCTTGCTTTTCATCAGCGTAAGCGTAAAAGTGACCAAAACCACCACCTAGGAATGGTGCTGAACCTTGAGCCCAGAACAACCAGTTAATGGTTTGTGTTCTCGCTGCCCCTTCTTTTGGCAAGAAGTGACCAAACTTTTCAGCTAAGTGCATCAGGATAGATGCCGATTCGAAAACATTCACATCTTCAGCACCAGACTTATCAACGAGTGCCGGTATTTTGGAGTTTGGATTAACCCTCACAAAACCAGAAGAGAACTGTTCAGCTTCACCAATGTTAATCAAATACGCATCATATTCAGCTTCTTTAACACCTGCCGCTAACAACTCTTCCAGCAAGATAGTGACTTTTTGACCGTTAGGTGTACCAAGAGAATACAATTGAAAAGCATGGTCACCAACAGGAAGCTCTTTATCAAAGCGAGCGCCAGATTCAGAACTATTGATATTTGCCCACTTGTTACCACCATCAGTATCGTTAACCCAAACTTTTGGCGGTGTGTATTGTTCTGACATGATATTTCCTTATTAATATAGGGTAGCTTTAACTGATATTAGGTCACGCTCCCTTGGTTAAAACCCCTAAATACAATTTCTTTTCAAACTGTTAAGCATGGCTTATTCCAGAAAGAAATAACCTGCTTTATGAGATAGCACACGTAAAAGATAAGTGTCCAATCAAACCTAAGCCACATAACGGTTAGTACGAAACATGATTTAGTCACGACATGCCTACAGGTTAAAGAAAGCTGTGATAAAATCGGGAGATTACAATTGATAAGGATTTGGCAATGTCTTCTGATTACACTGGCTCGAGTGCAGCGTACGCTCGCCAAGAGAAAGGCTACCGTGAAAAAGCACTGAAACTGTACCCATGGGTTTGTGGTAAGTGCGCGCGTGAATTTGTTTACTCGAACTTAAGAGAGCTGACCGTTCACCACGTCGATCACGACCATACAAACAACCCTGAAGACGGAAGTAACTGGGAACTATTGTGCCTTTACTGTCACGATCATGAACACTCAAAATACACAGACCATGACCGCTATGGCGTTGATGCCAAGGCTCGTTTAGACGACCACCAATCAGCGACGCACAACCCTTTCGCCGATCTAGCGAAGTTGATGAAGAAGTAACACGCATTAAGAACTGTCTTTGCTAAATGATAGCGGCTAGATAATAGATAAATAACAAGAAACCCCAGTATGTCACCATACTGGGGGTTCTTTTATCTGCAATCATAACCAAATAATAGAGTTAAGAGAGGGCAGATCAAAAGAGCCTTCCGAAGAAGGCTCCTTTTTAGAATTCTGAATTATACAGCGGCTTGTTTGCGAGACTCTTCTACCTGCTTAGCGCGCTTTTTAAGCGTCAACTTATCGCGGTATGCAAACCAAACGTAAGTCACTACGACCAAGAAGAAAAGGTATGACAATGAGAAAATGAACGGCGATTGAATGATATCGTTTGAGATACCCCAAGAAACACCGATAACGGTCACTGCAATTTTTGCAAAAAAGCCACACATCAATAGCATTAATGCTAACTGTGGGAAACGCGTGCTACGGAATGCCAGCCAGTAACAACTACCAACTGCTAATGCCGCAATATAGAAGCCGAATAGGAAAGAGTGAATATGGTCAGCTGCCGCTACACCACCAGAAATTGACATCAATAAAATTAAAAACAGTTTCATAATACTCGCCTCACCATAGGTTGGAAACGCATCCTTTCAAATTTGGAATCTCAGTTTGCGTACTATTTTCCCACTTTTTTTGTTCAACACAACCCCTCAAGTTGAACAAAATGTAAGCAAGAGTGCCAACAAAAACACAAGTTAACAATCATTTAACATACTGTTTTTAATAAACCTACGTTAACCCTTGTCTCATATGAATAAAGCGTCATTTCGATTTATTTTGTTACACAAAATTAACCTTGGAAAATATTTAAAATAATTCGTAACTCTGTGATATCCGCACGGGATACGTGGACAATCTGAAATGTGTATCGAAGAACCCCTTAAAAAATAAGCCCGCCACGCTAAAAAGAACAAAATAGAAAGGTATTGAAAACAACTTACAAACCAACAAAAAACAACCCATTAACAACTTTGGGTTTATTTACCAAAAATGGAAAAAGAGATTCCAATCACATTTTTATTGGTTATAATCCGCGCTCTTTTGCGTTGTCTGTTGATAAACGCAAACTAATTTTGAAGAAACAATCACAATAACCCGTCTTTAGTTCAGTGGCTCACCACTGACCAACGACAAAACTGAGAATAAAAATGAGCAAGATTGATAAAGCATCACGTATCCTGCTAGCAGGCTTCTGTATCAACCTTTGTCTTGGCATCCTGTATGCTTGGAGTGTATTTAACAAGGCGCTAGTGACTGAAGCTGGTTGGAGTGCAGCAGAAGCATCTTCACCTTACGCTATTGCAACTATCACATTCTCTGTTTGTCTTCTTGTTGCAGGCATCCTACAAGACCGTATGGGTCCACGTAAGATCCTTATTCTTGGTACAGCGCTTACTGGCCTAGGTATGATTGCTTCTGGTTTCGCTACGACTCCTATGATGCTAAACCTAACGTTTGGCGTGATGACAGGTGCTGGTATCGGCTTCGGTTACGCATGTCTTTCTCCATCAGCAATGAAATGGTTCCATTCTTCTAAGAAAGGTATGGTTAACGGTCTAATCGCTGCAGGCTTCGGTCTTGCTGCTATTTACCTAGCACCACTAACTTCTGCGCTAATCGATAGCATGGGTATCCAAACAAGCTTTATGATTCTTGGTGTTGGTGTACTTGCAATCGCAGTACCTCTAGCGGCAACGATCAACAACCCACCAGCGGATTACACGCCAGCAGAGCCTAAAGTAAAAGAAGGCCAAGCACCTAAAGCGGTTAAGAAGACTGAAGACCTAACATGGAAAGTAATGCTGAAGACTCCTCAGTTCTACTCTCTATGGATCATGTACGCATTTGCTGCTTCTGTTGGTCTTATGATCATCGGCAACATCACTACGATTGCTAGCGTTCAAGCGAACCTACCAAACGCGGTTTACCTAGCGTCTATCCTTGCTGTATTCAACTCAGGCGGTCGTGTTGCTGCAGGTATGCTTGCAGATAAAATCGGTGGCGTACGTACTCTACTTCTAGCGTTCATCCTTCAAGGCGCGAACATGGCTCTATTCGCTACGTTCAACTCTGAATTCACGCTAATCATTGGTACGGCTATCGCAGCTGTTGGTTACGGTACACTTCTAGCAGTATTCCCAACACTAACTGCGGAATTCTACGGCCTGAAAAACTACGGTACTAACTACGGCGTGCTTTACACGGCATGGGGTATTGGTGGTGCTATCGGTGCTGCGGTTGTTGGTTACTCAATGACGAATGGCGAAGGTTACGGCCTAGCTTACACAATATCTGCTGCTATGATGGCCGTGTGTATTGTTCTAGCTATCGTGACTAAACCAATCTCAGAAGCGAAAGCAACAGAACTTAAGCAAGCAAGCGCTTAATTCAGTTCTCGATTGATTAAAAATAGAAAGAGCTTAACCTTAGGGTTAGGCTCTTTTTGTATCAAGCGACTAATCCATTGACGATAGAAACCACTTCTCAGCTCTCCCCTACTTATTATCTCGACAACTTCAATCGACTGATTGAACACGCTCAAACACTCTATCCTGATCTGCTGAGTGACGATGAATGCCATTGGTTGTCTGAATACAAACGTCTTTCAGTTGCAAGCCAGTGTCTAATGATTCGTTTGCTTTCTCGCAAGGGCTGCTGGTTTCGAAGTGATAAGCTCAACTATGCTGAAATTCCAGACCTGAAAAGCGCACTACAAGAGCTAAACACATCGAACTTCATTGCGTTAAGCCACCCTACCGAACAACATAATCTTGTCATTAGTGATCTCGAATTAGGATTGCATCTACTGACTAAACCAGAGCTGTTCAGCGCATTCCCATTTCTGATGAACAATAAGATAGCGAAGAAAGACGAACTCTTGGCTTTGCTCGATCACCAACCTTTTAATAAGTTTCAAAACTTGTCGTTCGATTGTATTTACGTTGTCAAATCTGAAGTTATTGATGTCTTGCTGCTACTGTTCTTTGCCAATACTTATCAAGACCTAAGCCAATTCGTTCTTAGCGATCTTGGACTCAACACCTTCGAAAACTACCCATTAAGTAAACAGCGTCGTTTCTTCACCTCTAGAGAACAGCTCAATCAACTGCTCCAGATACGTGATATTCAACGCTTGTATTCAGAAGGGGACCGCAAAGACGGTGAGTTTCTGGAGCTGCTTTTAAATTCGATTCCTGAAGAATCAGAGCACAGAAACATTGCCAGAAAACGATCGCGTTTGATCAATAATATCGCTCGCGATCTAGAAAGGCTCAACCAAAACGATCAAGCTGTCTTTTGGTTCAAACAATCCGTACTTCCTCCAAGCAGAGAACGACTTGCACGCATCTATGACAAGCAAGACGAGCTAAACTTAATGTGTGACATTGTCACGCAAATGAAAGCGAATCCATCAGATGTATCAGAGTTGGAGATCGCGGCTAAGCTTGAAGACAGGCTACTACGGAAACAGGGCCACAAAGTTTCTCGAACCATAAAACCGAGCTGCAAAGAGATAAAACTGGAATTAGACCTCAGCCAAACGCGAGTTGAACTTGCGGTGAAGCAACACTTGGAAAACCAAGGTTGGGATGTCTACTTTTCTGAAAACAGTTTTCTGTGTGGCTTGTTTGGTTTGGCTTTCTGGGATGTCATTTTCGCAGACGTAGAAGGCGCCTTTATCAATCGCTACCAACATCGCCCTCTGGATCTGTACCATTCAAATTTCGTAGACAAGCGAGTTGAACAGATCGAGGCTGTGTTTCAAACCATATCCGAGCAAGGGCTAAACCAATTGCTGGATATCTACGACCAGAAATACGGTATCGCAAATCCATTCGTTCATTGGAACCATTTCCCTAAAGCACTCATTGAGCACAGTATGGAGGCTATTCCGAACGCCTTAATCGTCGAGCTATTCAAAGTGATGCTCAGTGATTTAAAGCTATTTAGAACTGGGATGCCGGATTTGATTGCGTTCAAGGACGATGAATTTCATTGGATTGAGGTCAAAGGGCCCGGCGATAAATTGCAAGACAACCAATGGCGATGGATCAAAGAGTTCGAGCGATTATCTGTTCCATTCTCGGTTTGCTACGTCAATCATTAGATAGTTGCCTAGCTCTAGTCTCTAGTTTCTAGTCTCTAGTCTCTAGTCTCTAGTCTCTAGTCTCTAGTCTCTAGTCTCTAGT
>NZ_JBGONH010000002.1:0-7547 GCF_041439075.1 Vibrio sp. FF145 | reverse complement strand
CTCTAGTCTCTAGTCTCTAGTCTCTAGTCTCTAGTCTCTAGTCTCTAGTCTCTAGTAAATAACTTACATCAATATCTTATCTATAAAATAGTCAGAACATGAGCTTTTTCAATCATTTTCGATATAATTAGAGAAAATGCCTAATCTTTAATACGTATGAATTTGAAAAAACTCTTCATTTTAGCTTTTGTTAGCGTCTTCTCAGGTTGTGCCGTCTACGCGGGGTTGAACTTCGATCAGCTCTTTGGTGAACAACAAGTCCGAGATCGCCAAGCGCCTATTCTTTCATCTCAAGCACAGCATTTCATTGACGAAGTCAAACCTATCATTGATAGCCGCTGTGTTGTTTGCCACGCTTGTTATGATGCACCTTGCCAGCTCAAAATGTCATCAGTTGAAGGTATCGACCGAGGGGCGAGTAAAGCACTCGTTTATCAAGGCACCCGTTTAACCGCCTCAGCCCCTACCCGCCTGTTTGAAGACGCGATAACCACACAAGAGTGGCGTGATGCGGATTTTCATCCAGTGCTAAACGAACGTATGCAGAATTCAACGGCTAACCTTGATGCTGGGCTTGTTTCTCGTATGTTGATGCAAAAAGAAAACCACCCTCTTCCAGATCAAACGCAACTTGAAGGCTTCGACTTTTCAACCGATCGCGACCAACAGTGTCCAACCATTGAAGAGTACGCTCAATACGAAAGAGATTACCCGACGTGGGGAATGCCTTATGGCATGCCGAACTTAGATAAAACGGAATACGCGACTTTAATGAGTTGGTTGGAAAACGGCGCGTTAATGAATGACCATATTCCACTGAATGATGCGGAGCAAGAGCTCGTTGATATCTACGAGGGCTTTCTCAACAAGAGTGACAATAAAAGCCAGCTTTCAGCACGTTATATCTATGAACATCTGTTTCTATCACACCTCTATTTCTCTGATTTAGCTCAGCCAACACGCTTCTTCACCTTGGTTCGTTCTGCGACGCCTCCTGGTGAAGCGGTTCAACGCATCACGAGTCGTCGACCTTACGACGATCCAAAAGTGAATCGGGTTTATTATCGCCTGATTCCAGAGCAAGGCACCATCGTCCACAAAACACACATGCCTTTCGCATTAAATGAAGAACGCCTGAACAATTGGAACACATGGTTTGTGGATGCTCGTTACGCTGTCAAACAACTTCCTAGCTACGCGATTGACGTCGCGGCGAATCCAATGACTTCGTTTGAAGCACTTCCGGTGAACTCGCGCTTCCATTTCATGCTGGACAATGCACAAAACACCATCATGGCCTTTATCAAGGGGCCGGTGTGTCGCGGGCAGCTGGCACTCAACGTGATCAATGATAGATTCTGGGTACTATTCATCGATCCTGATAAAGCGGATCTGCCTGAAATTAATCAGTTTTATGCCAACCAGAAGCAAAACCTAAAGCTGCCTAGTGAACTAGAAAGCAACACTGTCCCTGTCACAAACTGGGTGAGCTACGCGAAGCAGCAAGCTCGATACCTTAATGCGAAATCAGACTTCACCAATCAATGGTTTGATAGCGGAGTAAATCTAGATACAGACATAATTTGGGATGGCAATGGCACGAACCCTAATGCCGCGCTTACTATCTTTAGACACTTTGATAGCGCTTCAGTTGTTCAAGGTTTAGTTGGCCCACAACCCAAGACAGCGTGGATTCTTGATTACGCCCTTCTAGAACGTATCCATTACCTTCTCGTTGCTGGTTTTGATGTCTACGGTAACTTCGGCCACCAACTGATTACCCGCATGTTTATGGACTTCTTGCGCCTTGAGGGTGAGAGTAACTTCTTGACCCTTCTTCCAAAAGACGTGCGACACATTGAACACTCAAGTTGGTATGAAAACCAAAGCTCACAGTTGAGCGACTACTTGCAGCGCAATATTGCACCTTTTGACCAGCCAACCAACGTGATATACAAAACGACAAATCCTAAGCGTGAACTGCTTAATATGATCAAAGATAAGCTCGCGCCGATCCTCGATAATCGCTTTGATATTGTCGAAACAGGGTTCAGTCGGAAAAACGAAGCTCTGCTCAAACAAGTGAATTTGATTAAGGGAGTTGGTCTGCGTCATGTGCCTCAATTAGTGACGATCATGATTGAAAGCGAGAGCGGCGATGAGCAGCTGTTCACTATGATTCACAATAACGCTCACAGCAACATTTCAAGCCTGTTCAATGAAGAGGGTAATCGAGATTACGCCAATGACGACTTAACACTGGTACGTGGGGTTATAGGTAGCTACCCTGCCGCTTATCTGTCATTAACTGAGCGCGATATACCGACTCTGGTTAAAGCACTGCAAAGCTTGGACACAGAAAAAGATTACGTCGCGTTGCTGGATAAGTTTGCAGTACGACGCAGTTCGCCTGAGTTCTGGCCATTCAGCGACCGAGTTCACCGTTGGTATCAACAAGATCAACCGATTGAGTTTGGTTTATTGGATTACAACCGTTTTGAGAATAGATAGTAAAAATAGATAGCCAGTAGGCGCTAGGCCTTGGTTCTAGCTTTTGAGCATTGAGTATATTGCCTTGAGCGTCGGCTATATTGCTTGGAATCTTGGTGAGTCTTTCTTAAAGAACCATTGGTACACATGCTAGAAAAAATCCTCTGACGAATAGTCGTTCAGAGGATTTTTTATTCAGCTTGCAGATTAGGTATAAGCTTAAAACAGGCTCACATCGTTAAACGGAAACATAGGGCACAAGTGCCTTCAACGAATCTCTAACTAGTTCCGATAAAGCTTGGTCGTTATCTCGATACTGCAATAATGGTTCTTCGCTTGCTTCAATGCTCTGACACAAGCTGTACAGTGCTGATAAACCCAAACTACCCGCCGACCCTTTAAGTTTGTGCGCCAAGGACTTCACTTCTCGTCCATCATCCGCTTGACTAGCCTCAGCTAATTCATTCAAGGTCAGGTCACTGCTTTCATCAAACAGCGCAACGATCTGTTTCATTTTCTCTAATCCAAGAATCGACAAATCACCCTCTATCACTTTGGAATCAATCAATTTCACCGAAGCATCTCCTTGGTCTTGGGAATCAGTTGTATCATATTGAGAATCAATTATAGCCGTGTGATTAGCCAATACATCTGCCATCTGTGTGGCGTTCAGTTCATCACTGTTACTCTCAATAACGCGTTTATAGTTTTGTTTGCAAACAGCATCATTCGGATCAGGCTGTGGTAACAACAGTGCTTTACCATCGAGTTGAGTAACGATGATCTGAGAAAGAGCCTCTTTCTCCAACGGCTTAGGCAAGAAACCATCGAACCCTGATGCTAAATAGCTTTCGACTTCTTCATTGAATACATGCGCCGACACCGCCACCATAGGGGGTATATTTAGCGGCTCAGCCGTGGACGTTTGTTCTAGAATCGCTTTTAACTGTTGAATCAGCTCTATGCCATCACAATCGGGTAGATTGATGTCTACCAACGCAATATCAAACGCCTGCTCACTGAATATAGCTCTGGCCTCTTCTCCTGTTATCGCCATCACAACGTCATGGCCTAGGTTATTCAGAAACCCTTCAGCAACAATGCAGTTAACAGGGTTATCTTCAATCAACAATACTTTGGCACGGATACAAGCTTCAATAGTCGGTGCTTTCGTTTCAATCTTCTCACCCGCGAACAAAGGTACTGAGAACCAGAATTGGCTCCCTTCACCTTCTTCGGAATGAACACCAATATCACCGTTCATTGCCTGCATGATACTTTTGCTGATCGCTAGTCCTAGCCCTGTGCCGCCAGTTTTATTGCGACCACTACCGGTTTGGGTGAATGCATCAAACAGACAAGCTTGCTCTTTGCTATCAATGCCAACCCCCGTGTCTGACACTTCAAACATCACTCGATTTTCATCTTCTATATCTAAGCTGATAAAGATATCGACTGAGCCTGTTTCAGTAAACTTAATCGCATTGCCAACCAGATTATTCAAAATTTGGCTGATTCGTGTTACATCACCACGCCAATAACGTTGTACGTTACTTTCAATATGGAAATCGAAATTAAGTTTCTTTTCAGCAGCACGTCCCTCCATTAGTTGGTAGGTATCTTTAACCATTTGGTAGAGATCAAACGAAGCCGTGCGTATTTCTAAATGCCCCGCTTCTATCTTTGAATAATCAAGCACGTCATTCAAAATGGCGAGAAGATTCTTGCCACTGCGGTTAATGATATCGGCATAACCCGATTGCAAAGGATCTAGCCCAGTATCTTTAAGTAATCGAGCCGTACCTAATACACCGTTCATCGGTGTTCGTATTTCATGGCTCATCGTCGCGAGGAAGGCGGACTTAGCCCGGCTTGCTTGCTCTGCGGCATTACGAGCCTTAGCGTGATTTTCCACCTCGACATTCAACTTCTCATTGGTTTTTTGCAGTTGATAAGTTCGGTCGGTGACCAATTCTTCTAAGTGTTCTTTATGTTCTTCGAGCTCACGTTTCGCCTTCGCTTCTCCAACGGCTACCACTTGTAGCGCCTGTGCCGTATTTCTCGCTGTAATAATAGCCTCACCCATATGAGCCAGTTCATCATTACCTTTAACCGAGATATCGATATTCAGACGCCCCTGAGCGATAGACATCAAAGCTGAAGAGTATTCAGTAAGACGTTTAACCACCGAGATATAAACAACTCGCCACACAATAACGGCAACGATAACCAAGCCAATAACCGAAATCACCGACAACGACCATTGAGCTAGATTCAGCGTGCTAGTCAGCTCATCAACCGCTTTTTTGGTACTTAGATTCGAATCATCGATCAATTGGTTAACCGTTGTATTCAGTTGCGAAAACAGCTCCAGCGTATTTTGCATCAGAAATTCAGATTTTTTGGTGTTCTCATATTGTTCTAGCGATATATCGAACACGACTTGGCGTTTTCTTAATTCTTCAAGAAGCTGAGACATCTGCGCTGAGCGAGTCGGATCTTCGACCGCTTTCACACGGCGCGCCATAATTCTTAAATTAGATTCAAACTCAGATTGGATTTGATGAATACGTTCAACGTTAGTGACAGTCTGCGTTTCTTCAATTTGATTAAGCATTTTGTACGCCAACAAATGTAATTCATGCAAGCGTTCAGACAAATCAAGGTCAACCTCAACAAGCGCATCTAAGGCTTGGTAGGCTTTATCAGTTTGCTTGGTTTCTAGCAGGTCATAGATGTGTGTGACGTTGGCAACTGCGATGGTGGCCGTGTTCAACACTTGGGTTCGGGTTAGCTGCTCTAGCTCTTCCGCAAGTAGACGCATCTCTTCAACACGAGAAGACAGTTCCTTGTTTAACCAAAGCTTACGTTCAACTGACACGCCCAACTCAGCCAGTGTATTAATAACACTTTGGACATTGTTTTCGAGTTTATTAAGAAGTTGGGAATCAAAACTGTCAACGCCAAGTTCTTTGATATGCTGAAGAAGCGACTCAAGTTGACCGAACAACATAGTGCCCGCTTCTTTTCTTTCTGCTTCATTTCTCGCATTAGAAAGCGTTTGTACCGACGAAATAATACGGTTACTCAACTCAGATACTTGACGAGCTTCGATCATGGCAGGAAGAGCAGAATCGACGACGTTTCTTTCAGTCTTTGCTACAAAGCTAAAACCAGAAACACCGATCAATGCAGACAATAAAACCAACAGGGCCATCACTAAGAATGAGGCCAGTAGCTTGCGTCCAATACTCGCTGAAGCTAACAACATAAACTCTAAACCTTAAAACGTTCTTCTTTACCCATGCAGAATACGCTATATTTTGCAGTGTTTCTTATCTAAAACCAATAAAACGGCAATTCATGCTATCTAGACCTTTAACTTCAAAAATTCTTCTCTCATTACTAGCATCAGTCACCACTGTAGCAAGTGCTAGTGAGCCTTTGAGCCCAATAAAACCGGCAGAAGCCACATCACAAAAAGAAAAAATTTGTGCCATTTATCCGCACCTAAAAGACTCTTATTGGTTATCGGTTAACTACGGAATGGTCTCAGAAGCAGAAAAGCAACAAGTCGAACTTAGAGTTTTGGAAGCTGGCGGTTACCCCAACGTCGCTAAACAAGCCTCACAACTGGTGCTTTGCACGCAATGGGGGGCTGATGCCATTATTTTAGGCACCGTTTCGCCTGACGCTTACCATGAGAACCTGACCAACTGGGTCGGAGCAACCCCTGTGTTTGCCACAGTCAATGAGTTAACCGTCAATAAAGAGCAACAAAGAGTATTAAAAGGCACGGTCGGTGTCGACTGGTATCAAATGGGCTTCCAAGTCGGAGAGTTTTTGTCGAAAAGACATCCAAAAGGGTCAGGAGAAACACCTATCGCCCTACTACTTGGCCCACAAGCAAGCGGTGGCACTAAACCTGTGGCACTCGGGTTTTATGATGCAATCAAATCGAGCGATATCAAAATCGCGATCAGCTATTGGGCAGACAACGATAAAGAACTGCAAAGAAACTTGGTACAACAAGTCATCGAACAACCGGATATTCAATATATAGTCGGAAGTGCAGTCGCGATTGAAGCTGCGATAAGTGAACTAAGAGCTGCGGGTAAAACCAAAGATATTGGGTTAATTTCAAGTTACTTAAGTCACGGAATTTACCGCGGTTTGCTTCGTAACAAGGTGCTTTTTGCACCAACAGATAAAATGGTTGAACAAGGTCGCTTGTCGGTAAAGCAAGCCACCCATTACTTGCGTGGTCAACCTTATGAAAAACATAGCGCACCCATGATTGAGGCACTGACACCCGCAACACTCAAAGATCAAATTATCGCTGACTCATTGTCACCTTCTGAGTTTCGCCCGGTATTCAGTGTGAATCCTTAGTGCTATATTGACTAAAGAACTCAAAACAATAAAAACGAATCAATCATTTAGGGAACATCCATGCAAAAAACGACGCGTACTATGCCAACGCATAAGAATATCGCTTTGGTCGCTCACGACCATTTCAAACCTGAGCTATTAAGATGGGTCAAAGAGAACAAAGAAAAACTACAAAAGCACTTCCTTTATGCAACGGGCACGACAGGTTCTCTACTCAGTAAAGAAACAGGCTTAGCGATTAAGAGTATGATCAGTGGCCCAATGGGCGGTGACCAACAACTTGGTGCGCTTATCTCTGAAGGCAAGATCGATATGATGATTTTCTTCTGGGACCCATTGAATGCTGTACCACACGACCCGGACGTAAAAGCACTGCTTCGTATCGCAAGTGTTTGGAACATCCCTGTAGCAACCAACCGCGCTACCGCTAACTTCCTGTTTAACTCTTCACTGCTTGAAGAAGAAGTGATCATTGAGATCCCAGACTACGAAGCATACTTGGCAGAGCGCACATAATCACACGTTAAATTAGCCCTTTACTAGGGCGTGTTGATCTTTCGAGCTGATTTTTGCAGCGAATTGCTGGGGATTTCTACAAGGCAGAGGCTTTGATGTGTAGCTAGCCTACATGAGAAGCCGATAACGTAGTAGAAATGACCAGCAAA